>NZ_JBVHHB010000001.1:682348-727688 GCF_055561295.1 Kitasatospora sp. NPDC022785
AAACCTTTCCGGGGTGGGCCGCCTTTACCGGGCCCCCCCCCCCCCCCCCCCGCCCCCCCCCCGCGGCGGCGCCGCGCGCCCCCGGGGGGGGGGGGGCGGGGGGGGGGGGGCCCGCCCCGCCCGCGCCGACCGACCTGGAGCGCACGGCGGCAGCGCTGGACACCTGGGAGAAGGTCGTCGACGCCGACGACGAGCACGACCGCGCCGAACTGCTCAACCGGATGCTGGCCTCCGCCTCCGACCACCCGAGGCTGACCGACCACTCCGGCGACGGCTGGCACCTGCACTACCGGGACGACCGGCAGTCGCTCGGCCGGCTGCTCTGCTCACTTATCTCCGTCGGCACCGCGCTGCACCTGGTGGGACGGGGCATGCACCGCCTCGGCCGCTGCGCGGTCACCGAGTGCACCACGATCTTCGCCGACACCACCCGCACCGGGCGGCAGCGCTACTGTTCCCACCGCTGCGCCAACCGGGACGCGGTACGCCGCCACCGCGCGAGGCACGCGCGATGACGGCACACCGGCGCGGGCTGTGCCCCGGCGCCTCTCACGCCCCGGCGCCTCTCACGCCTCGGGGTCGCCGTCGCGGCGCGCCTCCCGCTCCGCCGCCTCGGCGACGCGCTTGATGGCCGCCAACCGCCGGTCCCAGTCGGTGGCCAGCGCCGCCATCCACCGCGCGGTCGCGTCCAGGGCGGCCGGGCGGACGGTGTACCGGACCTCGCGGCCGGCCCGGCCGCCGGTGACCAGGCCCGCAGCGTCCAGCACGGCGAGGTGTTTGACCACGGCCTGCCGCGAGACGGGGAGTTGATCGGCCAGGGTGGTCGCGCTGGCCTCGCCGTGGGCGGCGAGCAAGTCGAGCAGCCGGCGCCGGGTCGGGTCGGCCAGCGCGGTGAGCACGCTGTCGACGGGCTCCGCCTGGTCGGCCCGTTCTGTGGCGTCGGAGTGTTCGCCGGTCACACCGACGACTGTTCGACGCGCTTCTTGAAGGCGTCCAGCACCTGCGGCCAGCCGTCCGTGTTGTCCTTCAGGGCCTTGCTGCGCAGGTCCTCGGAGCCGGCCAGCGCCACGAACCCGCTCTCCACGACGTGCAGCCGGGTCTTGTCGCCCTCCTGCACCAGCGTGAACTCCACGAGGGTGCTGTTGTCCGCGCGCAGGTCCTCGCCGGGGAAGGCGCTGGCCCAGCGGTAGGCCAGGTAGGTCGGCGGCTCGACCTTCTCCACCCGCACGGGGAAGTCGCCGTACTCGGCGTTCCTCGCCACCATCGACTCGCCTTCCTTCGCCACGGTGCCGGGCAGGCTCGCCTCGTCGGCGACCCAGAATCCGGGCTGGGCCACCAGCGGCCAGACCCGCTCCACCGGTGCTTCGATCAGGATGTCGCGCTCGATCCGGTCCTTGCTCATGAGGGGCTCCTCCGTTGCTGCCAGTAGGTGCAACTCCAGGGTTGCACATAGTCACGGCAGGTGCAACCTGCGGGTTGCATCAAGGGCCGGGGTCGTGGCGGAAAAGCGCTGTGGCCGGGAACGGCCCCGTGCTTACATGGGGCGCATGGTGTCGACCGACCGGTTGCTGGCATTCGCGGCCATGTCCTTCCTGCTGATCGTGATCCCCGGCCCCAGTGTGCTGTTCGTGATCGGGCGGGCCCTGGCGCAGGGGCGCCGGGCCGCGCTGACCACGGTCGTGGGGAACACGCTCGGTGCCTACGTGCTCGTCGTGGCCGTGGCGTTCGGGGTCGGGGCGGTGGTGGAGCGCTCGGTCCTCGTCTACACGGGGCTGAAGCTGGTCGGCGCCGCGTACCTGGTCCACCTCGGTGTGAAGGCGGTTCGGCAACGCGGTTCGCTGCAGGCAGTGTTCACCGGTGAGGGCCCCGCGCACGGCAGCCTGCGCACCCTGTGGGAGGGGTTCGCCGTCGGCGTGGCCAATCCCAAGACCATGGTGTTCTTCGCCGCCGTGCTCCCGCAGTTCGTGGACCGAGACCGGGGCCACGTCGCGGTGCAGATGCTGCTGCTCGGCCTGATCTTCAACGTCATCGCCGTGGTCTCGGACAGCCTGTGGGGGCTGGTCGCGGCCACCACGCGGAGCTGGTTCGCCCGCTCGCCGCAGCGGCTCGCCCTGGTCGGCGGGGTCGGCGGGCTCACCATGATCGGCCTCGGGGTGACCGTCGCCGTGACGGGCCGTAAGGACTGACACCCGCACTTCTGTTGACGTACGTTCGGCGTGGTCAAGAGTTCAGGAGCGAGTCATGTCCCTCTTCATCCCCGACTTCGACGAGACCGTCGTCGTGCGCGCCGCCGACGCCGAGCTGACGGGCGCGGGCGGCCCGGTGACCAACCAGCTGCTCGTCGACAGCCCGGCCACCGGCGGAGCGCTCTCCACCATGCGGGTCACCCTCGGCAAGGGTGCGAACGGCGCCCGTCCGCACCGCCACGGCAAGTCCGCCGAGATGTTCTACGTCCTCGACGGCACCGCCCAACTGCTCTCCGGCGACCAGGTGGTCACCGCGGAGCGCGGCGACGTGGTCGTCGTACCGCCCGGCATGCAGCACGCCTTCGCCGCCGCCCCCGGCGAGATCGCGGACATGCTCGTCATCATCACGCCCGGGGTGGAGCGCTTCGAGTACTTCCGCCACCTGGAGCGCATCCGCTACGGCAAGGTGCCGCCGGAGAGCCTCCTGGAGGTCCAGGAGCTCTACGACTCCTACTTCGGGACCAGCGCCGTCTGGGACGCCGCCCGCGGATGACCCCCCCGGTGGGCCGGCGCAGCCCGCCGGGGGCAGTGCCGACCCACGCCGCCCCCTCGGACCACCCATCCGGGTCCCGGCCCAGTGCCGACGCCGCGCGCCCGGGTCGGGCGAGGTACTCCGGCCGGGAGATGACGCCGTCCCCGTCCACGTCCAGCATGGCGAAGATGTGGCTCTTGGCGGTGGTGGTGTCCATGCGTGCGCCTTTCGCGGGGGTGCGGAACGGGATCGACGCGTGATCATTCGCCCTGACATACGCCCGCCCCGGCCGGGGGTCGCTGCCGGTCCGACCCGCCGACGGCCACGCCGCCCGGGCAGCCGAGGGGCGCGGCTCGCCCGTTCGCCCCGGATCAGCCGCCTTCCGGCGTGCAGCCGCAGGAGCGGCGGACCACCAGCCGGGTGGGGAACGTCCGCGCGCCCGCCGGGGCGGGCTCCTCGTCCGCGCGGGCCTGCAGCACCAGGTCGACGGCGGCGCGTGCCATCTCGTCCTGGGCGGCGGCCACGGTGGTGAGCGGCGGTCCGGCGATGACGGCCTCGGCGATGTCGTCGAAGGCGGCGACCGCGAGGTCCTCCGGGACGCGGATGCCCAGGTCGTCGGCGGCCCGCAGCAGGCCGATCGCCTGGTCGTCCGTCGCGCAGAAGACGGCCGAGGGGCGGTCGGGGCGACTCAGCAGCGCGCGCGCCTCGGCGTGCGCCCGGACGCGGTCGAACGGTGCCGGGGTCAGGTGCCCGTCGGCGGGCAGACCGGCCTCGGCGAGGGCGGCCGCCCACCCGGCGGTCCGGGCGGTCACCGGGTCGTTGTGGCTGAGCGCGAACGTGCCGCCGAAGCAGTGCACCCCGGCGTGGCCGTGCGCCAGCAGGTGGCGCACCACCTCCTGCGCCCCGCCCTCGTCGTCCGCGACGACGGCCACACCGCTCTCGGTCTCCGCCCGGTGGTGCAGCAGCACCACCGGCGTGCCGTCGCCGGCGTCGACCCCGGACACCCCGGGTACGGCCGGGTCCTGCGTCACCAGGATCAGGCCGTCCACCTGCATCCCGAGGAACGCCCGGATGTAGTGGGCCTCGCGCTCGTCCGCGTAGTCCGAGTTCCCGATCAGCAACAGCCGGCCGCGCTCGGCCGCGGCCTGCTCGACCATGTGCGCGAGCCCCGCGAAGAACGGCTGCCGGGCGTCCGGGACGACCATGCCGATCAGGTTGGTCCGCCGCCGGGCCATGGCCTGCGCGACCCGGTTCGGCCGGTACCCGAGCTCCTCGACCACCGCCAGCACCCGCTCCCGGGTCGCCGCCGCCACGGGCCGCGGCCCGTTGTTGATCACATAACTGACAACTGCGGTAGACGTCCCCGCCGCCCTCGCCACATCGTCCCGCGTCACCCTCGCCATGTCCGCGAGCCTACACACCACCTCTGACCGTCCGGCCCGGCATTTCCCGGCCGCGCGGTGGCCCTGCCCGCCGCGGTCAGTACAACTGGTCGGCCACGACGTCCGCCGACAGGGTGAGCGCCCGCTCCGCCGCCTCCCCCCTCCGCGCCAGCAGGGTGAGCGTCAGCGCGTCGACCGCGGTCAGGTGGGCGATGCGGCTGGCGGTGGTCTCCAGGCCGAAGACGAGGTCCTGGCCGCCGGCGACGAGGGTGTGGGTGGCCAGCTCGGTGAGGGGGGAGCGGGCGTAGCTGGTGAGGGCGATCACGGCCGCGCCGGCCTCACGGGCGCAGCGGGCGGTGTCGACCACCGTCTGGGTCGCGCCGGTGTGGCTGACGACCAGGCAGGCCGCGGCGGGCGGCAGCTGGGCCGCGGCGAGCTGGGCGGTGAGCGGGTCGGCGGGGGCGTCGACCAGCAGGCCGAGGGCGCGCAGGCGGTAGGCGGCGTCGAGGGCGACCGCGCCGGAGAGGCCTGCGCCGACGAGCAGCACGTGGCGGGCGGCGTCCAGCGCCTCGGCCGCGGCCCGCAGGTCGTCCGCGCCGAGGGTGGTGGCCATCCCGTCGAGCGCCTCGCGGGCGGCCCGGACGGTGTCGGCGAGCGCCCGGGCGGCAGGGTCCCGCCGGTCGTCGGGGGAGGGCGTCGGGGCCGGGGCCTGCCGGACGGCCGCGATCTTCAGCTCCTGGTAGCCGCGGAACCCGAGCCGTTGGCAGGCCCGCACCACGGACGAGGACGCGGTGCCGGCCAGCTCGGCGACGTCGCTCACGCTCAGGTGCACCAGGTCGGCTCCCCGGTCCAGGACGACCTGGGCGACGCGGGCCTCGGTGCCGCGCAGCTCGCCGAGGTGGGCGCGGATGTGGGCGGCCAGCTGGGATTCCAGGGGAGAAAAATCGGAACGGTCTTCCATGGATCTACTGTAGCGTGGAACTTGGTTCCGGACCTGCTGGAGGGAGCTTTGCCATGCCCGAGATCGCGCTCGCGCTGCCGGGCGGTGGGTCGGCGGCGGCCGTGCCCGTCGCCGTCCTCGCCGCGGCGGTCCTGCACGCCGTCTGGAACGGGCTGGCGCACCGGATCCAGGACAAGCTGGTCGGCTTCGCCCTGATCAACCTCGCCTACACGGCCTGCGCGGTGGTCCTGGTCGTGCTCTGTCCGCTGCCGGCCGCCGAGTCCTGGCCGTTCCTCATCGCCTCGGTGGTGACGGAGGTGACGGCCCAGATCCTGCTTCTCCGGGCCTACCAGCTCGGGGACTTCGGGCAGATGTACCCGATCGCCCGCGGTTCGGCGCCGATGCTGGTGGCACTCCTCTCGGTGACGCTGCTCGGGCAGGGCCTCGGCGGCGGGCAGCTGCTCGGCGTCCTGGTGATCTCGTCCGGCCTGATCGGGCTCGCCTTCGCCAAGGGGATACCCGGGCGGGCGCAGCTGCCCGCGCTCGGGGCGGCCGCCGGTACCGGCGTGATGATCGCCGCGTACACCGTGCTGGACGGCAGCGGCGTGCGGCACGCCGGGACGGTGGGCGGCTACGTCGCCTGGCTCTTCCTGCTGCAGGGGCCGAGCCTGGCCCTGATCGTCCGGCTCCGGCGCGGGCGGGGCCTGTTCGCCGGGGTCAGCGGCTCGGTGGTGCGGGTCGGGCTCGCCGGCGGGGTGCTCTCGCTGACCGCCTACGGGCTGGTGGTCTGGGCGCAGTCCCGGGGCAATCTGGCGAGCATCGCCGCCCTGCGCGAGACGAGCATCGTCATCGCGGCGCTGATAGCCACGGTGGTCTTCCGCGAGCGCCTCGGCCGGCTGCGGATGACCGCCAGTGCCATCGTCCTGGCCGGCATCGCGGTCCTGGAGCTGGCCCACCCGTAGACCGGGCAGCCCGTTTCGGCGGCCGGAGCTCCGGGGCTCCGGGGCCATGGAGCGGTGGGGCTCCCGGGCCATGGGGCGGTGGGGCTGAGGGGCGCGGGGCTCCCGGGCTGTGCGCCGCGGGCGGCCGCGGCGGGGCCCGGCTTGCGGCCCGGTCTCGGGCCTGGCGGCGGGGCTCAGGGGACGGCGACCGTCAGGGTGGACTTGGTCACCCGGAAGCCGAGCGATTCGTACAGGCGCCGGGCGGGGTTGCCCTCGGTGACCGCCAGTCCGACCTCGGTGCGTCCGTGGCCGGCGAGGTCGCCCAAACAGCGGTGCAGCAGCTCGCGGCCGAGGCCCGGGTAACTGCGTTCCGGGTGGCGGAAGATCTTCGCGACCCACGGCACGCCGTCGAAGTCGGTCAGGACGAGGCCGCCGACGACCTCGTCCTCGTCGTCCACCACCAGGGAGCCGGCCGGCAGCAGCGGCCCGATGACCTCTCCGGAGAGGACGCGTCGCAGCTCCTCCCGAAGCTGCTCGTCACTGGTGGGCCGGTGGTCCGGGTGGCCCGGGCCGAAGGCGGTGCGGCACGCCGCCAGCATCGTCCCGGCGTCACGATCGCACGGCACCGCGCGGAACCCGTCCCGCAGCGGGGTCCGCGCCCACGCGGCCCAGCCGACGGAAGGAGGATCACCGGTGAGGTCCCGGTGCATGCTGTGGCCGTGGCGGACCACGGCCGCCCCGCGGCCGCGCAGCCGCTCGCCGAACTCGACGGGACAGGTAACCATCCAGCCGGCCATGGAGGCCAGCACGAACTCCACCGGATCGGCGGCACTGACGGCAGCGCCGCCGGCCTGGCCCGGCGCCAAGGCCTCCAGCAGGCTGGCCCAGGGCCGCCCCTCCCGCTCACCGCGCAGGAACCGCACCACAGGAAGGCCGTCGATGTCGCGCCCGAACTCCCAGTCAGTTTCCTTCTCCGCCATGCCGTCCGTCCGATCTCCGAGGGCAACCGTCCACCCGCCATGCTCGGCGGTGGCCCGTCTCGGGATCAACCGGGTTGCTCGCCCGGGCCGTTACCGAGCGGGCCGAGGGAGCCGAAGCCGCGAACGGGAGCCGAGGTGGCGCAGCCGGGCTTCCGGCGGGCCCCGGAGGCGAAGGCTTCGTGCGACAGCGCGGTGAGACCGTCGCGCGGGTACGGCTCCGGGGCGGTGTCCCGCATGGCGGGCGGGCTCCCGGCCGGGTGCGGGCCGGGGCGTCGGCAGGCGCGTCCTCGGCCGTACCCGGCCCCCGTACCCGCCCCGGACTCGCGCCGGACCCGCGCTGGACTCCGCCCCTGGCCTCAACCGACCACCGCCGCCCGCACGCAGAGCACGTCCGGCAGGTGGGAGGTGAGCAGGGACCAGCTCTCGCCCTCGTCGGGGCTGCCGAAGACGTCGCCGTTGCGGTTGCCGAAGTAGATGCCGGCCGGCTCGGCGTCGTCGGTGCGGAGGGCATCGCGCAGCACGACCCCGTAGTGGTCCTCACCGGGGAGGCCCTTGCTGAGCGGGAGCCAGCTGTCGCCGCCGTTGTCGGTGCGGAAGACGCGGCAGCGGCGGTCCGGCGGGATCCGGTCGTCCGCGCCGCCGAGCGGGAAGAGGTAGGCGGTGTCGGCGCGGCGCGGGTGCGCGGCGACGGCGAAGCCGAAGTCGGCGGGCAGGCCGTCGGTGACGAACTGCCAGCTGGCACCCGCGTCGTCACTGCGGTAGACGCCGCCGTGGTTCTGCAGGTAGAGGCGGTCGGGGTTGACGGCGTCGCGGGCGATCTTGTGCACGCACTGGCCGAACTCGGGGTACTGGTTCTCCTCGGGGAGGAACTCCGCGCGCAGGCCGGTGTTGGAAGGCTCCCAGCTTCCGCCGCCGTCCTTGCTGCGATAGACCCCGCCGCTGGACACGGCGACCAGCAGGCGCCCGGCGTCGCGCGGGTCGGTGAGGACGGTGTGCAGGCCCTGGCCGCCGTAGCCGGCGCCCCACTCCGAGCGCTGCGGGTGCGCCCAGAGCGACTCGACCAGGGCGAAGGTCTCGCCGCCGTCCTCGGAGCGGAACAGCGCGGCGGGCTCGGTGCCCGCATAGACGACCCCGGGCGCCTCGTCGCCGGCCGGCTGGAGCTGCCAGACCCGGGTGAGCGAGGCGCCGGTGTGCTCGGGGAAGCGGATGGCGGGCTTGGGCGGCTCGGACCAGCTCGCGCCGAGGTCGTCCGAGCGCCAGACCGACGGGCCCCAGTGGCTGCTGTCGGCGCCGGCCAGCAGCCGGACGTTCCCCGCCCGGCGGTCGATCGAGACGGAGTAGATCGCGTTCATCGGGAAGTGCGGCCCGCTGAACTCCCAGTTCAGCCGGTCGCGACTGCGGCCGAGAAAGAGGCCCTTCTCGGTTCCGACAGCCAACAGCACCTCGGTCATGCCACACACCACCTGGTCGGTGAAACGGCCCCCCTCCGGGCACCCCCTCCACCGGCCAGTGTCCCGCCGTCCACCCGAGGGCACATCTCGCCGCGCCGGTGACGGCCCGGTGGCGGTGACGGGTCCGCGCCGGCGACGGCCCTGTTCCGGCGACCGTCCTGCGCCGGCGACGGGTCCGTGCCGGCGACCGTCCTGTTCCGGTGACGGGTCCGTGCCGGTGACCGTCCTGCGCCGGTGACGGGTCCGTGCCGGTGACCGCCCTGCGCCGGTACCCGCCGCACGCGGCGAGACGCCTTCCTCAGCCCCGGCACCCCTCCAGCAGCCGCAGCCAGACCTCGCTGATCGTGGGGTACGCGGGCACGGCGTGCCAGAGCCGGTCGATCGGCACCTCGCCGACCACCGCGACGGTGGCCGAGTGCAGCAGCTCCGCGACCCCGGGGCCGACGAAACAGGCGCCGACCAGCACCTCCCGGTCCAGGTCGAAGACGACCCTGGCCTTCCCCCGGTAGTCGTCGCCGTACAGCGAGGCGCCGGCGACGGCGCCGAGGTCGTGGTCGACCGCCGTGACGCGAAGGCCCAGCCGCTCGGCGGCGTCCAGGGTGAGGCCCACGGCCGCCACCTCCGGCTCGGTGAAGACGACCTGCGGCGCACCGGCGCTGTCCGCGGAGGCGGCGTGCGCGCCCCAGCGCGACGTGTCCAGCGGCCGCCCCTGGGCGCGCGCCACGATGGCGGCGCCCGCGATCCGCGCCTGGTACTTGCCCTGGTGGGTGAGCAGCGCACGGTGGTTGACGTCCCCGGCCGCGTACAGCCAGGCACCGCCCGGGCCGCCCGAGCCGCCCGAGGCGCCCGAGCCGTCCGAGGCGGCCACGCCGAGCACCGTGCAACTGTCGTCCACGTCCAGCCAGGAGCCTGGCTTGAGGCCGACCTGCTCCAGGCCGACGTCCGCGGTGCGCGGCGCCCTGCCGGTGGCGTACAGCACCTCGTCGACGGTGAGCCGCTCGCCGTCCGCCAGCACCACAGTGACGTGAGAGTCGTCGGCCCCCGGGCCGTCCACCCGCTCCAGCGAGGCCACCGAGACCCCGAACCGCACGTCCACCCCGGCTGCCCGCAGACCCTCGGCGACCAGCTCGCCGGCGAACGGTTCCATCCGGGGCAGCAGCGCGTCGCCGCGGACCAGCAACACCACGTCGGAGCCGAGTGCCCGCCACGCCGTGGCCATCTCCACGCCGACCACCCCGCCGCCGACCACCGCGAGCCGCCCGGGAACGGTGGGCGAACCGGTCGCCTCGCGGTTGGTCCAGGGGCGGGCCTCGGCCAGTCCGGGAACGGCCTGCGGCAGCACCGGCCGGCTGCCGGTGCAGACGGCGACGGCGTGCCGGGCGGTGAGCACCCGCTCGCTGCCGTCCTCGGCCTCGACGGTGACGGTCCGGACCCCGGCCAGCCGGCCGTGGCCGCGGACCAGCTCGATGCCGGTGTCGCGCAGCCACTTCACCTGGCCGTCGTCCTGCCAGTGCGAGGTGAACGAGTCACGCCGGGCCAGCACCGCGGCCGGGTCCAGCGTCCGGCCGCCGACGGCCTCGCGCGCTCCCGCCACCGCCCGGGCGCCCGCCAGCGCGGCGACCGGCCGCAGCAGCGCCTTGCTCGGCATGCACGCCCAGTACGAGCACTCGCCCCCCACCAGCTCGCTCTCCACGATCACCGTGCGCAGGCCGGCGGCGGCGGTGCGGTCGGCCACGTTCTCGCCGGTGGGTCCGGCGCCCACCACGATGACGTCGTACTCCTCGGGCGCGGCCGAGGAGGAAGAAGAGGCGGAAGAAGTGGTCGTCACGCGTGGTCCTCCGTCGTGTCGATGGCCACCCCGGCGCGCAGGGCGAGGGTGACGGGTGTGCGTTCGCAGATGTCGAGCAGCCGGGTGCGCTGGGTGTCGTCGAGCGCGCCGCTGAGTGCGACCCGGCGCGTGATCCGGCCGTTGCGCCCGTCCGTCTCGTACCCGAGCCTGACCCGGACGGACTCCAACGGCCACTCCTTGCGCTCCGCGTACATCCGGAGGGTGATCGCGGTGCAGGAGCCGAGCGAGGCGAGCAGCAGGGCGAACGGCTCCGGCCCGCTGTCCGAACCGCCGCGCCGCACCGGCTCGTCGGAGGTCAGCGGGTGCGTGCCCGCCTTCACGTCCACATGGAACGGCGCGTCGGCGGAGGTTCCGGTCACCAGGGCGGTGGTGACCCGCCGGAACTCGGGGGCGGTGGCCTGCGCGTCGTCCTGCGTGGCGCCCGGCGCGGTACTCCCGTCCACGTCTGCACTGACGGTCGAACTGGTCGGGTTCTGGCTCATCGCGGGCTCGCCCTCGCTGTCGGTGGGTCGGCGCCGGACGGGTGCCGACGCCGTGCCCATCCTGCGACGATTCGCCCGCTCGGCGCAGCCGAACACGCGGACGATGCGCTCTCGGCACAGATCCAGGGCCCCCGGAGACAAGCCGGGGCTGCACCCCGGGGGACCGGCCCGCCCGACCCGCCCGGCCGCGCGGCCGTCTGACCCGGCCGGACGGCCTCGGGCGGCAGCCTCGAACGCCTCAGGCCGTCGGGAGCTCCGCAAGCTCCGCCAGCACCGCCGCCGTCTCGGCCGGCCGGGAGAACATCGGCCAGTGGCCGGTCAGCACCTCCCGCAGCTCCCATTCCGGACCGCCGAGCGCCGCGAAGTACGGGTGGCCGGCCGCGATCATCGCCCGGACCTGCTCCAGCGGGATGGAGCACGAGATCAGGGCCTTCGGCAGCTTCGCGGCCCGGCCGGCCAGCCGCACCGGTTCGCTGACCGTCCGGGCCGGCTGGTCGGTTGCCAGCTCACGGAACCGGGCCAGCCCGGCCTCGTCGATCCCCTCCACGCCGGCCCCGCCGGAGGCCAGCACGTCCCAGGCCGGCAGTGGGAGCCGCCACCCGTCGACCATTGAGGCCTCCAGCGTCTCGCGGTAGGCCGGCTCCCAGAGGTCGCTCAGCGCGACGCCGTCGTCGAGCGGGCCGGAGTCGACGAAGACGACTCGGCGGATGCGCTCGGGGACCCTGTCGGCCGCGCCGGAGACGGCGATCGTGCCGCCGCTGTGGGCGACCAGCACGACGTCCCGGAGGTCCTCCCCGGTCAGCAGGTCGGTCAGGTCGGCGATGTGGGTCTCCGCGCCGACCCCGGGCGAGGCCTCGCCCGCCCGCTCGGCGAGACCGGTCAGGGTCACCGCATGGACGGTGTGCCCGGCCGCGCGCAGGGGTTCGGCGACCGCGTCCCAGGCCCAACCCCCGAGCCAGAAACCGGGGACGAGTACGAAGGTGCTCATGGTGGATCGGTCCTCTCCGGGCAACTTCGCCGTCAGCACTGTGCCGACGGCTCTTTCCGGCGGTGGCGGCCTTGCTTACTCGGCGGCCTTGCCGTCCTTGCTTCCCTGCCGTCCTTGCTTCCTTGCGGTGCAAGGCGGTCGGCGAACCGACGACGTCACACTCCGCCCGCCGCTACGCCGACCTCGCTACGCCGACCCTAGGATCGAATCCGGACAGAACACGACCGGATTTACCGGCCGGATCGAAGGAGTGTCGATGGACCACCCGGTCAGCCGCGTCCTCGCCCTGTTGGAGCTGCTCCAGGCCCGGCCCGGCCTCACCGGCGCCGAGCTGGCCGAGCGGCTGGGCGTGGACGAGCGCACGGTGCGCCGGTACGCGGCCAGGCTGGCCGGTCTCGGCATCCCGGTGCAGGCCGACCGCGGCCGCTACGGCGGCTACCGGCTGATGCCCGGCTTCCGGCTGCCCCCGCTGATGCTCACCGGGGACGAGGCGGCCTCCGTCGTGCTCGGGCTGCTGGCCGGGCGCCGCTCGGGGCTGTCGGTGGGGGAGCAGGCCGCCGAGTCGGCGCTCGCCAAGATCCAGCGGGTGCTGCCGCCGATGCTGCGTGAGCGGGTCGCGGCGGTCGAGCAGACGCTCGGGCTGACCTCGGCGCCCGCGGCCGGCCCGAGCCCGGACACGGCCGCGCTGTTCACGCTCGCCGAGGCGGCCCGCCGCCGGCGCCGCGTCCGGCTCGCCTACCGGAACCGCGCGGGTGCGGCCGGCGAGCGCGAGTTCGACCCGTACGGGCTGGTCTTCCACTCCGGCCGCTGGTACACCACCGGGCTGGACCACCGCAGCGGCGAGCTGCGCACCTTCCGGTTGGACCGGATCGAGGCCGCCGAGCTTGGCGAGGCCGGCTTCGAACCGCCGGAGGGCTTCGATGCCGTCCAGCGGGTGATGGAGTCGCTGGGCTCGGTGCCGTGGACGCACGAGGTGGAGGTGGTGCTCACGACCACCCTGGCCGAGGCCCGGCACCGCATCCCGCCGACGGCCGGAAGCCTCGCCGAGACCGGGGACGGCCGCGTCCTGCTGCGGGCCCGGGCCCAGGACCTCGCCGGCTGCGCGGTGATGCTGGCCGGCCTCGGCTGGCCGTTCACCGTCCGTACCCCGGACGCCCTGCGCACGGAGGTGCGCGCCCTCGCCGCCCGGCTCACCGGGTGGAGCGAGGACGCGCCCGAGCCCTAGCGTCCTGAGGCCGGTCAGGCCGGCGGTCCGATCCTGCTGAGCCCTGCCCCCGTCCCGGCCCTCGGCCGGTGCCCTGCCCCCGTCCCGGCCCTCGGCCCCCGTCCCGGCCCCCGTCCCGGCCCCCGTCCCGGCCCCCGTCCCGGCCCCCGTCCCGGCCCCCGGCCGGTGCCCTGCCCCCGTCAGTGCACCGCCGGCGCCGGTTCGTCCGCGTCACCCGACCGTTCGCCGGGCGCGTCCCCCGCTCCGGGCCCGTGCATCAGCCGCTGCGGACGGCGGACCAGCAGGTAGCCGAGGCCCGCCAGGGTGACCAGGCCGACGCCGAGCACGGCGGCCCACACCTGGTACCAGGGTGCGCCGGGCGGCGCGAGGATGGTGCGCGGCCAGCAGATGTTGACCACCTCCAGGCCGGTCCAGAGCACCGCGAGGGCGTTGATCACCGTCCCGGCGGGCCCGTACGAGACGGCGCCGGACGGCCGCCAGGCGCCGCGCAGCCGGGCCAGCAGGGCGGCCAGGCTGAGCAGGAAGAACGGCAGGAAGGTGGCGGCCGTGCCGAAGGTGATCAGACTGCCCATCGCGGTGGACTCCAGCCCCAGCGGCAGCGCGGCCGAGCTGACCAGGGTGGCCGCGACCAGCCCGCCGATCGGAGCCTTGTGCCGGTTGACCCGGCGGACCCGGGCGGAGAACGGGAAGACGCCGTCGCGGGCCAGCGAGTAGAGACCGCGTGCGGCGCCGCCCTGCGAGGCCATCAGACAGGCGGTGAACGAGACCAGGACGACCACGACGAACGGCTTCGCCGACCAGTCGCCGAACCCGGCGGTGACCGCGGTGGTGACCGGGTCGAGGTCCTCGCCGTGGACCACGGCGGCCGGGTCCGGGTGGGCCAGCTCGACGGCGACGGCGTTCAGGATGACCACCACGCCGACGCTCAGCAGCGCCCACCACATCGCCCGCGGCACCTGCCGGGCGGCGTCCTTGGTCTCCTCGGCGGTGGAGACGCAGGCGTCGAAGCCGATGAACGCCCAGCCGCCGACGGCGACCACGGCGAGGAACGCCGCCCCGGTGGAGACCCCGGCGGTGGCGGGCGCGTCCAGCAGGTCGGTCAGCAGGCCGAAGCCGTGCTGCCGGAAGAAGAGCAGCAGCGCGAAGCCCACCAGCACGGAGGCGACGGCCTCCGCGGCGATGCCCAGGGAGACGAACCGGCGCAGCAGGTTGATGCCGTAGGCGTTGACCAGCGTGCAGGCCAGCATGAACGCGGCCGAGACCAGCACCAGCTGGACGGGCGTCGGGGTGAGCCCGAAGAGGGCGAAGAACCAGGGCGAGGCCAGGTAGGCGACGGTGGTGTTGGCGAACATCACCGCGAACTGCCACATCCAGCCGGTCAGCCAGGCGAAGGTCGGCCCGGCGAGGCGCCGGCTCCACTGGTAGGCGCCGCCGGCCAGCGGCCACTGGGAGGCGAGTTCGGAGTAGACCGCCACCACCAGCATCTGGCCGAGCAGGCAGACCGGGAGCGCCCAGACCCAGGCGCCGCCGGCCACGCCGATGCCGACCTGGCTGACCGCGTAGAGGCCGACCACGGGGGAGACGACGGCGAAGCCCATCGAGATGTTGCCGAGGACGCCCAGGCTGCGGCGCAGCTCCTGCCGGTAGCCGAGCGCGGCGAGCCGCTCGGCGTCGGTGGCGGATCCTGCGCCTGCGCGGGGGCCTCGGTCGGCGCCGGTGTCCGTCGCGCGGGCCGAGGCCGGCGAGGCCCCGGTGCCTGAGCCGGGGGCCTGGGAGATCCGGGATCTTGGGGGGTGCTCGGTCATGGGGCGTCCACCTTGCCGTCGTCCGCGGCTGGCCCGGGGAGGGCCGCCATGGAAAACTAACTTTGTTAGTCCGGGACGGTAACGCGTCGCCCCGGGGCAGCGGAAGAGCCGAGACCGGGCTGTAATAACGTGAGCCGGACACCGTGGGCGACGCGGCCGGCAGCGAGGGGCGACAGGCGTGGGACGACCGAGCAGGGCACTGCTGAGCAGGGAGATCATCGCCAGGGCCGCCCTCGACACGGTCGACGAGCACGGCCCGGACGGCCTCACCATGCGCGCCGTGGCCGACCGCCTGGGCGTGAAGGCGGCCTCCCTCTACAACCACGTGAGCGGCAAGGACGAGCTGATCGACGGGCTCGCCGAACTGGTCAACGCCGAGATCGACCTCGGCCCGCTCACCGGCACCGACGGCACCGGGTGGCGGGCCGGCATCACCACCTACACCCGCGGCTACCGTGCCGCCTTCCTGCGCCACCCCAACACCATCGCGCTGCTCGCCCGCCGCCGGGTCGGGGCCGAACGCCAGCTGCTCGGCTACGACACCCTGCTCGCCGCCCTCGGCCGGGCCGGCCTCGCGCCCGCCGACGCCGCCGAGGCCGCCGCGGCGCTCGACTACCTGGTGCTCGGCTCCGCCCTGGAGACCTTCAGCGCGGGCTTCAGCAGCCCCGCCGCCGACTACCGCCCCAGCTACCCGGCCCTCGCCGGCGCACTGGAGGCCTCCGCCGGACGCGGGGGGCCGGGCACCGGCGCGCCCGGGCTGGACGAGCGCGGCTTCGAACTCGCCCTGCGCCTGCTCCTCGACGGCCTCGCGGCCCGCCTGGCGCCCGGGGCCGAGCCGTCGGACCTGCCTCGTCGGGGCTGAGACGCCGCGCCGGGCCCACGCCGGGCCCGGTCCACGGGCTCACGCCGGGCCGGGTGCACGGGCCCACGCTAACGGCCGCCTGTCATGCCCGCCGCGCGCATGCCGACGGGCCCGGGGGGCATCGTCACCCCGGGCCTACCGTCGCGGAAACCGTCGGTCCGTCAGATCATCGGACGGAACCCGTCAGACCTCGTGACCGCCGTCCTGCTCCGCCGCCACCTTGCGCTTCACCTCGGCCATGTCCAGCTTCCGGGCCTGACCGATCAGATCCTCGAAGACGGCCTCCGGCAGCGCACCCGCCTGCGAGAACACGAGCACGCCCTCGCGGATGATCGCCAGCGTCGGGATGGACTGGATGCCGAAGGCGGCGGCAAGCTCCTGCTGCGCCTCGGTGTCCACCTTCGCGAAGACGAGGTCCGAGTGGCGTTCGGCTGCCTTCTCGTAGACCGGGGCGAACTGCCGGCACGGGCCGCACCAGGCCGCCCAGAAGTCGATGAAGACGAAATCCTTGCCCTCCTGGCCGGGGACGATCTCGTCGAAGTTCTCCTTGGTCAGCTCGACCGTGCTGCTCATGTCGCGATTCCTGCCCTTCGGGAGGCGGCGGCTCAGGCCATGTGCCCGCGACAACCGCGCCCGCCCGCGCGCTATTCCGAAGAATCTTGGCCGCCCGTTGAGTACTCCGTCGCTCCCGTCCGTACAGGTGGGTGTCCGCTTCAGCGCGGCGCGCCGGCAGAGGCGCCCGTGCGTGTCCACCGGGGGAGAACACCATGCACAGCAACAGTCGTACCAGCCGGATCGCCGTGCTCGCCGCGTCCGGAATCGCCGCGGCCGCCCTGGTCGCCGGCTGCGGGTCGTCCGGCGGCGGCTCCTCGACGTCGTCCGGCTCCGGCTCCACGGCCACCGCACCCGCGATGCCGAGCAACCCGGCCGGCTCCAACCCCTCCGGCTCGAGTGCACCGGCCGGCGCCGCCACCCTGCAGACCGCCACCGACCCCAAACTCGGCACCGTCGTCACCGACGGCGCCGGTTTCACCCTCTACCGCTTCGACAAGGACACGGCCAACCCGCCGATGTCCAACTGCAACGGCAACTGCGCCTCGACCTGGCCGCCCGCGCCGGCCAACGGCGCGGTCACCGTCAAGGGCATCGACAGCAAGCTGGTCGGCACCGTCACCCGCGCCGACGGCAGCAAGCAGATCACCCTGAACGGCTGGCCGGCCTACCGCTACGCGCCCGACACGAAGCCCGGCGACACCAAGGGCCAGGGCGTCGGCGGTACCTGGTTCGCCCTGACCCCGACCGGCGCCAAGGCGGGCGCCGGCGCGCCCTCCGGCGGGACGATGCCCAGTACCCCCGGTAGCGGCTACGGCGGCTACTGAGCGGCATCGGGATCGGTATCGATGACAGTCCGGACCGGACGTGGAACTCTCGACCCGGAGGTGCGGGTGCGCGAAGATGGCGTCGTGACCGAGGAGCACCCGGGCGGCGGTGCGGCCGCACGCGGCACCGGCGCACCGGACGAGGACCTCATGCGTGCCCTGTACCAGGAGCACGCGGGGCCGCTGTTCGGCTTCGTGCTCCACCTGGTCGCGGGCGACCGCCAGCGGGCCGAGGACGTCGTCCAGGAGACGCTGGTCCGGGCCTGGCGCAACATCCACCGCCTCGACCCGGAGGCCGGCTCGCTGCGGCCCTGGCTCGTGACGGTGGCGCGGCGGATCGTCATCGACGGTCACCGCAGCAGCCTGGCCCGCCCGCGCGAGGTGGACGCGGCGCCGCTGGAGCTGCTGCCCGCCGAGGACGAACTCGACCGCGCGCTGAGGCTGATGACGATCTCCGAGGCGCTCGGGGACCTGTCGGAGGCACACCGCCAGGTCATCGTGGCGACCTACCTCATGGGCCGTACGGTCAACGAGGCGGCCGCCGAACTCGGCGTCCCGGCCGGTACCGTACGGTCGCGGGTGTTCTACGCGCTGCGCTCGCTCAAGCTCGCGCTGGAGGAACGGGGAGTGACATCGTGACACCGTCCAAGCCCGGTCCTGCCGGCCCCGCTGACCCCACAGGCCCGTTCGGACCCACCAGTCCCACCAGTCCTACCAGTCCTACCAGTCCGTCCGGTCCCGCCGGCCCGTTCGGGCCGACCGGCCCCGAGCGCGACCACGTCCCGGGTGGCGACCACGTGGACGTCGGCGCGTACGTCCTCGGCCTGCTCGAACCGGCCGAGCGCGCCGCCTTCGAGGAGCACCTCGCCGACTGCCCTCAGTGCGCCGATCAGGTGGGCGAACTCGGCTTCATGGAACCGCTGCTGGCCGAGTACGCGGCCTCCGCCGAGGCCGCCGGGCTGGACCCGGCCGACCCCGCCCCCCGGCCGGACCCGCTGCTGCTGGACCGGCTGGTCGCCGAGGTCACGGCCGTCCGTCGCCGGGGCAGGGTCCGCCGGCTGGTGCTGGTCGCCGCGGCGGCGGTCATGGTCGTGGCCGGCCCCGCCGTTACGGCCGTGGTGGTCACCGCGGACAACTCGCCGGGTGTCGTCGCCGTCGCCACCCAGCAGTTCTCCGCCACCGACCCGGCCACCGGTGCCCGGGCCACCGTCGGCGTCGACTCCAAGACCTGGGGGAGCCAGATCAGCCTCGAACTCTCGCACGTCCAAGGACCGTTGAGCTGCGACCTGGTCGCCGTCTCGCACGCCGGCGACCGTCAGACCGTCACCACCTGGAGCGTCCCCGCCGCCGGCTACGGCACCACGGGCGCCGCCCCGGCCGCCCTGCGGACCAGCGGTGGTACCGGGTTCCAGCCCGCCGACATCGACCACTTCGAGATCCGCACCCTCGACGGCGCCACCCTGCTGGTCACCGTCCCGGTTCGCACCGCCTGAGTCGTCCGTCCGCGCGGCGGCCGAGCAGGCTCTGGGCCGCCGCGGGGCCGGGCCAGTGCGGGTTCGGGCTGCCGGCGTCGGTCATGTGGTCGCGGCGCCGGACGCCGGCCCAGCCGGCCCCTGCCACCGGGTCGAGGCGGTGCCGCCGCCCGCACGGACACGGCCGCAGCACCCGTGCGCAGGCCCGGCACGCCTCGACGAACCCGTGCACGGTGGACCGCAGCGCCGCCGGCCGCTCGTCCCCGCAGGCGGGGCACCCGGCGAGCGCCGCGCCGTCCAGCAACGCGCCCTGCCGCCGGTGCACCGGCAGCCCGCCGTCGTGGACGAGCCGGCGGTGGGTCAGGAAGCGGGTCACCCGCAGATCATGCCCGGCCGCCCGGGCCGGGTGCTCTCACCGGGGCGCCGCCGCCGCGGCTGCCGCGATGCGGGTCAGGGCCCGGGCGCAGAGGTGGGCGAAGAGGCGCTGGCCGAGGGGGAGGAGGGGGCCTGCGAGGTGGGCGTACCAGCTGCGGGGGCGGCTGAAGGCGTTGACGGTGAACCAGACGGCCTTGTCGGGGCCCATCTCGACCAGGAAGGTCTCCTCGCCGACGGCGAGGTGGCCGCGCCGGGTGCCGTAGGCGAAGCCGTAGCGGTCGGGGCCGTCGGCGGTCCAGATGACCCGGCAGGGGGCGGCGGCACGCAGCGGGCCGATGCCGATCGCGCAGAGCACGGCGGCGCCGGGTGCGGCCCGGCCGGCGTCGGTGGTGATGCGGACACCGGCCGCGCGGTGCATCCGCCAGCCGAGGACGGCGGTGCCGGCGGCTTCCAGGGCGGTGCGGCCGTGGCCGATCAGGGCGCGGTGGCGCAGGTGGTTGTAGCCGGCGGGGAGCGGGCGGCCGGGGGTGGTACTGGCGCCGATCTCGGGGTAGTTGAGGTCGGTGGCCGCAGGGGTGGTCATCGTGCGACGTCCTTCGACAGCGGGAGCGGAACGGGAAGCGGGTGGGGCAGCGGAGCGAGCCGGCGCCAGGCGAGCAGCGAGCAGAGGGCGAAGCCGAGCGCGTTGCCGACGCCGTGGGTGGCGGCCATCCAGGTGAGGGTGGGGTGGGGGAGTCCGGAGGCCTCGCCGAGTGCCCACCAGAGGGCGAGCACCATGGTGGCGGCGAGGACGGCGGAGGCGGTGCCGAGCAGTGCGGCGGTGGTCCGCTCGGGGGTGCGGGTGCGCAGGTCGCGCCAGGTGAGCAGGCCGACCAGCCACATCCCGGTGGTGAGCACGACGGCACCGAGGAGTTCGGCCCAGTCGTCGATGAAGTAGCCGGCCAGGACGAGCAGGGTGCCGAGCGGCACGCTGAGCGCGGCGAACCGGGCCGCGGCGCTGCTCGACCGGGCCCGGCAGACCAGTCCGGCGACGAGGGCGGCGGTGAACCCGGCGTAGTGGAAGTGCGGCACGGTGAGGGCCAGGATGTCGAGGTCGAAGCCGAACAGCCGGTGCCCCGAGCGTTCGGCGACCAGGGCGAGCCCGGCCACCGACGGGGTGGCGAGCGCGGTCAGCACGGCGATCTCGGCGGGTGCGAGCGAGCGGGTGCGGGCGAGCCGGAGCGGCGCGTGGGCGGCGACGGCGAGGGTGCCGAGGGCGTAGAGGACGGCGCAGCCGGTGGCGAGGCCGCCACGCGGCAGCCAGAGCGCGAGGGCGCCGGGGACGGCGGCCAGCGGCCAGAGCCGGCGGACGCGGGCGAGGCCGGGCTCGTCCATCAGGGCGAGGCCGAGCGGGATGACGGCGCCCATGCCGAGCAGGACCAGGAGGTCGACCAGTTCGGTGGTGCCTGTGCCCATGGCGGCCGCACCCCTTCTCTCATGTTCGCCTGAACCATCCTGAACGCGTTCAAACTTTGCGCCGGTGACTCTACGCCGCGATGTTGAACGCGTTCAAGTCGCCCCCCCGGGGTGCCTCCCCGCCGCCCTCGTCTGGTGTTCACGCTGGGTGCGGCGCACCCTGGAGGAGTAACCGCTGGAGGTGATCCGCCATGCAGACTCTTGTCGGTTGGCACATCGAGATGGAGTTCCGCGAGGAGGGGCCGCGGACGGCAGCCGCTGCCCTGCTGCGGCTGGGCGACGGCTCGGAGCTGCGGGCGCACGGCTACACCAGCCGTCACCCGTCGGACCCGGAACAGCTGCGGGTCGGCGAGGAGATCGCGGCCGCCCGCGCGCTCAACGACCTCGCCTCGCAACTGCTCACCAAGGCCCACGGCGAGATCCAGGAGGTCAGCCCGGTCCCGACCCACCCGCTGACGTGACGACGCCGGACCGCGACGCCGGGCGCGGTGCGTCCGCCGGCCCTGCCGCGTCCACCGGCCCCGCTGCCCCGGAACCCCGGAGGCCACGCATCCCGCTGATCTGCCCGCGCTGCGGACACGAGCAGCAGGTGGTGCCGGGTGGCCCCGGGCGGGCGGTGAAGGTGGTGCACGTCGGCACCGGCCGGGAGGCCTGCGAGCCCGGCGACCTCGCGAAGGCGCCGGAGAACGGGACCTGACACCGGACGGCCGCCCCGCGCACCCGACGGGACGCGGGGCGGCCGGAGCGCCGGCGCGTACGTGGCTGCGCCCGTCTGCCCGTCAGCCCGTCAGCCCGTCAGCCCGTCTGCCCCGGCGTCTGCCCGCCCACGCGCGCGAGTCGGCGCGGCCACCCCTGCGCGCCTCAGTTCGGGCAGTACGTCGTCGGCAGCTGCCACTCCGGCCCGATCAGCCGCTGCTCCAGCTCGTTGAGCGTGATCCGGATGCCGACCGTCCCGGCCAGCCCGAGCCGGAGGCGGCTGCGGGCCAGCGCGATCAGCGCCACCATGCCGTACTTGTTGATCAGCGAGGTGCGGTAGCGCGCGGTGGCGTCCTCGTCACAGACGACCGCGTGGGCCGGGAGCTGGCGTCCGGTGGGGCGCCCGTGGGCGTCGCAGGGGCCGACCAGCACCTTCGGGTGGCGCCGGATGCGTTCGGCCTCGCCGGAGTGGGCGGGCGTCCAGATGCCGAGCGCCGTACCGTCGGCGACCACCCAGATCGGCGAGCACAACCGGCTGCCGTCCGCGCCGAAGGTGGTGAGCAGGAGGTATCTGCTGTCGGCGAGCAGGTCGGTGCGGTCGTGCACGATGTCCTCCCTCGTTCCGGGTAGGGCAGGGCCGGTGTCGCCTGTCGTTCCGCGTGCCTGTCGTTCCGCGTGCCTGCTGTTCCGTGGGCCAGTCGTTCCGTGTGCCTGCCGTCCTGACACGGGTGCGGACCTGAGCGCATCGGCCGGGTGGGCGACTCCATTCTCGTCCACCGGGGCCGACAGTTCGAGGGGCTGCGGCCGCTCGTGTTGCGGTGGGCCGGCGTACGTCGGCGGACTTCGGCGGGCGCGGGCGGGGTGTGCGCCCCCGGTGAGCGACACGGGTGAAACGGCGAGCGGCCCGCCCGGTGTCGGAACACCGGACGGGCCGCTTCGCACCCGCGTCGGCCGCGTCGGCCGAGTCGCCCCCGAGGTGTCAGTGCACCAGCACCGGCACGTCGTTGCTCTCCGCCGCGCCCGCGCCCGAGCCGGAGGCGGCCGTGGCGTCGCCGGGGCGGCCGGCGTTGATCAGGACGAAGGCGATCGCGGCGGCCGTCACCAGGATCCCGAAGGACCACCAGATCGCGGTGGAGAAGCCCTGCACCATGCCCTGGAACTGCACCGCCTTGGCCGCGGCCGGGGTGGTCGCGGCGCCCGCGTGGGCGGCCAGCCAGGTGGCGGTGGCGCTGGCGGCGATGGTGTTGAGCAGCGCGGTGCCGATGGCGCCGCCGACCTGCTGAGAGGTGTTGACCATGGCGGACGCCACGCCCGCGTCGCGCGGCTGGACGCCGTGCGTGGCCAGGCTCATCGCCGGCATGAAGGCGGTGCCCATGCCGAGGCCCATCAGGATCAGGCCGGGCAGGATCAGCGCCGGGTACGAGGTGTCCAGGCCGATCTGGGTGAGCAGCAGCATGCCGATCGAGGCGACGAGGAAGCCGGGCGCCATCAGGAAGCGCGCGGGGACCCTCGTCATCAGCCGGGCGCCGATCTGGGTCGAGCCGGTGATCATGCCCGCCACCATCGGCAGGAACGCGACGCCGGTCAGGACCGGGCTGTAGCCGAGCACGATCTGCAGGTAGTAGGTCAGGAACAGGAAGAGACCGAACATGCCGATCACGGCCAGGCCCAGCGACAGGTAGACACCGCCACGGTTGCGGTCCAGGACGACCCGCAGCGGCAGCAGCGGCGCCTTGACCTTCCGCTCGACCATGACGAACGCGGCCAGCAGGAGCGCGGCGGCGACGAACAGGCCGATCGTCACACCGGAGGACCAGCCGTCCGACTCGGCGCGGGTGAAGCCGTAGACCAGCGAGACCAGACCGAGGGTGACCAGCACCACGCCGGGGATGTCCAGCCGGTTGCGGTTGCGGCCCCCGGCGGGCTCACGGATCACCATCACCGCACCGACCGCCGCGGCGACGGCGAACGGGATGTTGACGAAGAAGGTCCAGCGCCAGTTCATGTACTCGGTCAGCAGGCCGCCGAGTATCAGGCCGATCGCGCCGCCACCACCGGCGATGGCGCCGTAGATGCCGAACGCCTTGGCGCGCTCCTTGGCCTCGGTGAACGTCACGGCCAGCAGCGAGAGCGCGGCAGGCGCGAGCAGTGCGCCGAACACGCCCTGGAGGGCACGGGCGCCGAGCAGCATGGCGGTGTTGGCGGCGGCGCCGCCCAGCGCGGAGGCGAGCGCGAAGCCGGTCAGGCCGACCACGAAGGTGCGCTTGCGTCCCCACAGGTCAGCGATCCGGCCGCCGAACAGCAGCAGGCCACCGAAGGCCAGCGCGTAGGCGGTGATCACCCACTGGCGGTTGCCGTCGGTGATGCCGAGGTCCTTCTGGGCCGACGGCAGGGCGATGTTCACGATGGTGGCGTCGAGGACGACCATCAGCTGGGCGAGCCCGATGAAGATCAGTGCCTTCCAGCGCCTCGGATCGGGCTGCGTGGAGGGCAGGGCATCGGTTTTTGGCATGGGGGTACTCACTTCGCGGTGCGTGGTGTGCGGATCAGGGGCGGTCGGTGTGCGAATGGTCTTCGGCGGCCGGGGTCGCGGATCGCCGCGCGCCGGCACGGCCGGCGCGCGGCGGCGCGGGATCACGGCGGATCGGCGCGGGCGGTCCGGGCGGTCGTCGGTGCTGGTGCTGGTGCTCGGTGCCGGCCGCCGGTGCGGCCGTGGGTCAGTGGTCCGTGTGGAAGTCCTCGAAGGTCGCTGCCCGGCCGGGCAGGGTCGATCGGGCCGGTGCCCGCATGCCGTCCAGGAACAGCTGCAGGTGCCGGTGGACGAACTCCTCCAGGAGCTGGCAGGAGGTGTCCGGCAGCGGGCGGGTGAGCTGGCTCATCGCGATGAACAGGTCACCGTGGTCGACGTCCGGCCGCAGCTCGCCGGCCTGCCGGGCGCGTTCCATCAGGTCGCCCACGGTGGCCGTCAGCCGCAGACGGGCGTCGGTCAGGTCCGGGTCGTTCGGGTCGATCCGGTTGGTGAGGATCGGGCACAGGGCACCGACCTTCTCCGCGACCGTCGCGTGCACGAACCGCTGGAGGGCGTCGAACGGGCCGTCGCTCTCCGCCGACGCCGTCTCGGCGAGGGTCAGGATGCGGTTCTTGACGAGCAGCGCCACCTCGCGGATCAGTGCGGTGCGGTCCGGGAAGTTCCGGTACAGCGTCGCGTTGCCGACGCCCGCCCGCTTCGCGATCTCGTCCAGCGGCGCGTCCGCACCGTGCTCGACGAAGGCGTCACGTGCCGCCATGACGATCCGCTCACGGTTGCGGGTCGCGTCCGCACGCAGCTTGGGCGTACGGACGGGCTCCGCGGTGCGGACCGGCGTGACGGCGGCGGTGCTGCTCACTGCGTGCTCCTCCCAACATACCGGGGATGTTTTCCCCACTTAGGCCTACGTAGGAGCAAACGGGGATTCAGTCCCCGGAAATTTCAGCCTCGGGTGTGACCTGCGTCACATCTCGGCGGCGGGTCGATCGAGGTTCTCCTCCAGTCGCCCCAGGAGTCGGGCCAGCTCGGACTGCTCGGTCTCGTCCAGTCCGGCCAGGGTGATCTGCTCCAGCTCCCGCCAGGTCTCCGCGACCTGGTCGCGCAGCGCGCGGGCCGCCGCCGTCGCCTCGACCAGCACGGCCCTCCGGTCGCTCTCGCTGCGCCGGCGGCGGACGAAGCCGGCCTGCTCCAGGCGCTGCACCATGCGCGTGACGGTGGAGGCGTCGATCTCCAGCTGCTCGATCAGTGCGGCCTGGGGCTGCGGTCCGCCGTCCCAGAGCAGCATCATCAGCAGCTCCTGTCCGGCGTGCAGCCCGTGCGGGCGCAGCAGCCGCTCGGCGGTGGCCCGGTGCAGTCGGGAGACCCGGGCGATGGCCTGGCTGGTACCGCCGGCATCGGCGAGGGGCTGGTTCTGGTGAGCGCGCACGCGGTGATTGTACGCGCAAGCGGCTGCCCCGGTATCCCCGTACGCCTTTTTGAAGGCCCTTGCGGCCAGCGTGATCGAGGCGTTTACTTGGCCGAGCAAGCATTTACTTGGCCGCGCAATCAATGCGGCCGGGATGGACCGAAGGGGAGACAGTCATGCGAGTCGTCAGCCAGAGCGTTCGCGTCAACGAGCCGGCCGAGCGGCTGCGCCTCACCCGGGACGACGTCTGGGCGGCGCTGGAGCGCAAGGCCGAGAACGCGGTGCCGTTCGTCGCCGCCATGGACGAGTGCACCGTGCTCGAGCGCACCGGGAACGGGCTGGTCCGCGAGGTGGTCTTCCACGGCGAGCGTGTCCGTGAGGAGGTCGTCTTCCGGCCGAGGACCGGGGTCAGTTTCTTCCGCGACGACGAGAGGGCCGCCTGGGTGATCCACAACGACATCGAGGAGGACGAGAACGGCCTCGTGCTCACCTTCCGCGGTGAGCTGGAGCTCGGCGGCGGGCCGGACGAGGACGCCGCCGCCGAGCGGATGCGGTCCGGCTACCTGCGGGCGATGCAGACCACCCTCGCGCTGGCCCGCGAGGCGGTCCGGTCCGCAGGGTGAGCCGGGCGTGAGTGACGGGCCGGCTGCGCGTGACGGGCCGGTGCCGCGTCGCGGGCCGGGCTCACCCTGCGGGCGGGGTGCACGGTGGGCGGGCGGCCGGGCCCTGCCGGGCAGCGGTTCAGCCGAGGCCGGCGGTGTACCGGCCGGTCCGCGGATACCAGGCGTGGTCGCCCGCCAGCCAGTCCTTCAGGCCGTCGGCGAAGGCTGCCACCACCCGGTATCCGTCTTGGTCGAACTCGTCGGCCAGCTTGGGGAGTTCCTCGCGGATGAGCCGGTCGAAGCAGTCCAGCCGGGCGTTCATCAGATCGCCCACGGTGTCGACGGCGGTCTGAAGCGGGCAGCGCAGGAAGCGCTGGAACACCGGGACGGCGTTGTTCAACTCGCCCTCCAGCTCCGTCTCCTTGCGGTGGGAGTAGAGGTCGTTGCGCAGGTCCACGTTGTCGGCGAAGGCGTCGATCAGGGCCGACACGGTCGGGTGTCCGAGCAGCTGCGGCGGCAGGTCCTGCCCCGAGGCGTGCAGCGGCAGCACGGTGGAGAGCGGGGTGCCGGCGGTGCGGCGGCGCATCTGGAGGTACTCGACCGGGTCGGGGATGCGTCCGCGCAGATTGTTGGCCAGCTCCCAGAGGTTGGCGGCGGCGAAGTCCAGTGCGGCGTCCCGCAGCCGGCGGCGGAGCCCGGCGGGGAGCGCGGGCGCGGAGCGGGTCCAGACGTCGGCGAGTGCGGCCTCCACCGGGTGCTGTGGGGCCGGGGCGGCGGCGGAGCCCAGTGGCATGCAGGTGGCGAGACGCGTCACGAAGCGCTGCGCGCCCGGCTCGTCGGCGGCCGCCTTGTACCGGAGGAAGTGGTCGTCGACCGCGAAGGCCCAGACGTTCCAGTCGCCGACCAGCAGCAACTCCTCGCGGGGCAGGTCCGGTTGGGTGAGCGCGGTGAACAGTGCCAGTTCGAGGAGATCGAAGTGCTCCCGGCCCCAGACGCCGCCCGGCCCGGCCAGACCGGTCCGTTCGGCCCATTCGGCCGCGCGCTCGCGGGCCGCTGCCAGGTGCGGGTTCATGCGGACCTGGTAGGGCATGGCGAAGACGGGTGGGCGTGGTTGCTGGTCTGTGGCCGCGTGCGGGCGGGCCAGGGCGGCGATCGCACGCTGCGCCGAGTGGCCGAGGCCTGCGGGCAGGCCGGTGAAGACGCCGGGCAGAGCCGGCGTGCGGGTGGTCATCGCTGGTGGGACCCTTCCCCTCGGGTGACCACCAGCCTGGCGTAGCCCCGCACCCCGTGGTAGGCGGTACCCGGCGGTTCACCCTCCCGGGGGACGCCGCGCGCCGTTCAGACCACGACCGGGCGGCGCAGTGGGATCTCGAAGTGCACGGTGGCGACGCCCGGGCCGTGTTCACCGCTCGGGCGGGCGTCGTGGACCTCCTCGGCGAGGCTGCGCCAGAACGCCTCGGCGCCCGCGACCGCGGTGTTGGTGTGCAGGTAGAGCCGCTCGTAGCCGCCCTCGGTGGCGGCGAACTCGCAGGCAAGGCGCACAAGTTCGCGGGCCAGTCCGTGCCGTCGGTGCTCGGCCCGGACGTACACCCGGACCAGCTGCGCGGTGCTGCCGGAGGGGTAGCGCTCGACCAGTTCGCGGGGGTGCGGCGGGTGGGCGGGCCCGGTCGAGTGCAGCGCGGTGGTGGCGACCACCTCGCCGTGGTGGGAGGCGACCAGCAGGGCGTGCCGGGGGTGGTCGAGGTAGTGGCCCTGGAGGTCGACCACGTCCGCATGCCAGTCGGGGACGTAGCCGTAGCCGAACTCGCGGTAGAAGGTGTCCAGGATCAGCCGGCGCGCGCCCGTTACGTCGCCGGGGATGGCATGCCTGATCTGGTAGGCATTTTGACGATCCATCAGAAGAGCTCCGCGGGTCGGGAGGGGCTGGGTGCCTGCGAGCCTACATGGAAACGACTTTCATCTGACGCTTCGGCGGGTGTCGCCCGCGAGCGTGTTGAAAATGAAAACTAATGCCGTTACCTTCTCCCTCGGCACGTCGGACCGGCCTGCCGCCGTCGAGAGGGAGACCTGTGGCGCACCTGCTGGTGATCGAGAGCTGGGTCGGCTCCATGAGCGGGCTGCTGCCCCGGGCGTTGGGGGAGGGCGGTCACCGCTTCACCTTCCTCACCCGCGACCTGCACCACTACCTGCGAGCCGCCCCCGCCGCCGCCCCGCATCCCCTGCTCGCCGCCGAGAACATCCTGACCGCCGACACCAACGACCCGGCCGTCCTCCTCCCGTACGCCGGGCGGCTGCACGAGCTGCTCGGCTTCGACGGGGTGCTCTCCTCCTGCGACTACTACCTGCCGCTGGTCGCGCGGGTCGCCCACCGGCTCGGGCTGCCCGGCCCGGCCCCGGAGGCCGTCACCGCCGCCTGCCGCAAGGATCTCACCCGGCGCGCACTCGCCGCGGCCGGTGTCCCCGGGCCCGCGTACGCGCTCTGCGCCGACCGCGCGCAGGCGCTCGCCGCCGCCCGGGTGATCGGCTTCCCGCTGGTGGTCAAGCCGGTCGACCTCTGTGCCGGGATGCTCGTCCGGGAGGTCGCCGACGAGCACGAACTGCGCGCCGCGCTCCGGGCGTTGGCCGCGTTCCCGGTGAATGCGCGGGGGCAGCGCCGGGTGCCCGTGGTGCTGCTGGAGGAGCTGCTGGCCGGGCCCGAGGTCAGCGTCGAGACCGTCTCCGCCGATGGTGCGGTGCACGTCGTCGGGGTCACCGACAAGAGCGTCGGAGGGGCCCCGGCCTTCATCGAGACCGGCCACATGTACCCCGCCGCGCTCGACCGGGCCGCCGCAACGGCCGCCGCCGACACCGCCGTTGCCGCGCTGGCCGCGCTCGGCCTGGACCAGGTCGTCGCGCACACCGAGATCAAGCTCACCCCGGCCGGGCCCCGGGTGGTGGAGGTCAACCCGCGGCCGGCCGGCAACCGGATCACCGAGCTGGTCCGGCGGGTCACCGGCGTCGACCTCGCCGCCGCCTGCGTGGACGTCGCCCTCGGCCGCCGGCCCGACCTGACCGTCCACCCCACCGGGGTCGCCAGTGCCGCGATCGCCTTCCTGGTCCCCGGGGAGGGGGCGTCCGGGCAGTTGGACGGTTTCGACGGCGAGGCGGCCGTCCGGCGCGACCCGGCCGTGGTCGAGCTGACCCTCGCCGGGCCCGGCCGTGACGTGCGGCCCGCCACCAGCAACAACGAGTACCTGGGACACGTGATGACCGCCGACACCGCCGGCGCCGGGGCACGGGGCGACGCCGAGCGACTGCTCGCCGCGCTGGTGCCCCGGTACGCCGGCGACGCGGGCCCCGCTGCGGGCCGTCCCGCCGGTGCGGCGGCGGTCCCCGCGTGACCGCCGTCGCCCCCGGTGGCGCGGGTGCCCCGGCCGCCGCCCCTGCCCTCACCGCCGCCCTTGGGAACGCCCTCGCCGTCGCCCCTGCCCTCGCCGCCGCCCCGGGGAATGCTCCGGCCGTCGCCCCCGGTGGCGCGTTGGAGCTGATCGCCGAACGGGCCCGCGCCGGTGCGTACGGGCCCGACCCGGCCGGGCAGCGGATCGCCCTCGCCTTCATGACCACCCAGGCCGTCCGGCACGCCGGCCGAGCCCAGGGCTACCGCAACGAGGTGCTCGGCCTGCGCCTCGGCGCCGCTGTCGGTTCCTGCGCCGTCGAACCCGGCGAACTGCCCGCGGACGCGCTCGCCGACTCCGTCGGCGCCACCGTCGACGAGTTGCTCGGCCACCCGCTCACCCCCGTCCGGGTCGCCGCCCTCGACGCCTACCTGATGCACTGCCGCCCGCACACCCCGGCCCACGGCGCCCGGCCGGTGACCGTCCCGGGCGGCGGGTCGCTGGAGAAGTCCCGCGCCCGTGCGCGCGCCGTCGCCGGGCTACTCCCGCTCGCCGCCGTGCGCCGGGTCCTGGTCGTCGGTGTGGTCAACTCCCTGCTGGAGCAGCTCCGTTCGAGCGGAGTCGAGTACGTTCCGTGCGACCTCAAGGGCGGCGCCACCGAGTGGGGCGAGCCGGTGGAGGCCGACGCCCGCGCCCGGCTGGACGACTGCGACGCGATCCTCGCCTCCGGTATGACCCTCGGCAACGGCACGCTCGACCCGCTGCTCACCCACGCCCGCGCCACCGGCAAACCGCTGGTGCTGTTCGCCCAGACCGGCAGCGCCGTCCTCCCGCGCCTGCTCGGCCACGGCGTGAGTGCCGTCAGCGCCGAGCCGTACCCCTTCTTCTGGCTCGACGGCGGCCCCACCGTCCTCCATCTGTACGGGGGAGACCGGCCCCGGGGAGGCCCGGGCGGGCGGGAGCCGCGCGGGGGAGGGCCGCGCGGGGAAGGCCTCCGCGGGGGAGGGTCGCACCGCGAGGGCGGGGCGGCGGGAGGCGGTGCCGGGTGACCGCGCTGCTCGCCTCGGCCGCCGTCGGCAATCCCGACCTGCTGCCGCTGCTCGGCCGCACCCCGCTGGCCCGGATCAGCACGCCGCTGCCGGACCCGCACCCCGGCTTCTGGGCCAAGCTGGAGGGCCTCGCCGCGGGCGGCATGAAGGCCCGATCCGCCGTCGCCATGCTCCGCGGCGCCCACGCGCGCGGCGAACTCCGGCCCGGTGCAACGGTGGTGGAGTCCACGTCGGGCACCCTCGGCATCGGCCTGGCCTTCGCCGGACAGGCCCTCGGACACCCGGTCGTCCTGGTCGGTGACGCCGAACTCGAACCGTCCATGCGGCAGTTGCTCCGCTCGTACGGCGCCCGGTTGGAACTGGTCGACCGGCCCGCCCGGCGCGGCGGCTGGCAGGCAGCCCGGCTCGCCCGGGTGCGGGCCGTCCTGGACCAACTCCCCGACGCCTACTGGCCGGACCAGTACAACAACCCCGACAATGCGGCCGGCTACCGGGCGATGGCCCAGGAGATGGCCGGCGAACTCGACCACCTGGACGTCCTGGTGTGCAGCGTCGGAACCGGCGGCCACAGTGCCGGTCTGGCCGAACCGCTCCGGCGCCGCTGGCCGGCGCTGCGGATCATCGGCGTCGACTCGGTCGGCTCCGCCATCTTCGGCCAGCCGGCCCGCCCCCGGCTGATGCGCGGCCTCGGCAGCTCCATCCACCCGCGCAACGTCGCCCACCAGGCCTTCGACGAGATCCACTGGGTCGGCCCGGCCGAGGCGGTCGACACCTGCCGGCGGCTGGCCCGCGGCGCCTTCGTCAGCGGCGGCTGGAGCACCGGCGCGGTCGCCCTGGTCGCCGCCTGGGCCGCCCGCGTCCACCCGGGCGCCACCGTCGCCACCGTCTTCCCCGACGGTCCGCACCGCTACCTGGGCACCGTCTACGACGACGCCTTCTGTCACCGGCACGGCCTGGAGCCGGAGCGCGCCGCGCTGCGGCCGACCGAGATCCCGCACCCGGCGGCCGTCGAGGTCTCCGGCTGGGCCCGCTGCCGCACCGCCCGGCCGGGCCGCACCGACCCGGCGGAACGCCGGGCCGAACCTGACCGGACCGGCCGCCGGGCCGAACCTGACCGGACTGACCGCCGGAGCCGCCCCGAGGAGTACCGATGAGGCTCGACGTCCGCACCGTCCGGCTCCGGCTCGCCGAGCCGCTGCGGATCTCCCGCTCAGTGACCGCCGAGCGCGACGCCGTCCGGTTCGCCGTGCGCCACGGCGGCCTGACCGGCCACGGCGAGGCCGTCAGCAGCGCCTACCTGCGGCTTCCCGCCGACCTGATCCGCCGCGAGGCCGACGGACTCCGGCCGGACCTCGAACGTCACCCGGACCCGGAGACCGCCCTGGTCGAACTCCAGCGCGGCGCCGCCGCGTTCAAGGGCCTGCCGGCCGGGGTGCTGGCCGCGGTCGAGGCCGCCCTGCTCGACCTGGTCGGCAAACGGGCCGGTGCGCCCGTCCACCAACTCCTCGGCCGGCTTGCCCCGGTGGCCGCCGCCACCGCCCGCACCATCGGCATCGAGCCGCCCGCGCGCGCCGCCGTCCAGGCGTCCCGGCTCGCCGCGGCCGGCTTCGACGTGCTCAAGATCAAGGCGGGCGCGGCGGACCCGGCCGAGGACCTCGCCCGGGTCCGGGCCGTCCGCGAGAGCGCCCCCGGCGCCCGGCTGCTGCTCGACCCCAACGGCGCCTGGACGGAGGACCAGGCGCACCGGCTGCTCCCGGTCTTCGCCGCGGCCGGCGTCGAGGCCGTCGAACAGCCGATCGCGCCGGGCCGCCCCGCCGTCCTGGCCGCCCTCGCGGAACGCTCCCCGATCCCGGTGATCGCCGACGAGGACGCCGTCGGCTACGAGGACGTCTGCCGGCTCGCCGGGCGGGTGCACGGGGTCAACCTCAAGCTCGCCCAGTGCGGCGGCGTCCACCAGGTGCTGCGCATCCAGGCCGCCCTGCACGGCAGCGGCACCGAACTGATGCTCGGCTGCCTCGCCGCCAGCTCGCTCGGCATCGCCCCGGCCGTCCACCTCGCCGACCGGGCCCGCTGGATCGACCTCGACGGGCACCTGCTGCTCGCCCACGACCCCTGGCAGGGCATCGGCGGCACCGACGGCACCGTCCGCACACCGGACCGGGCCGGGCTCGGCGTGCTGCCGACGCCGACGCTCACGCCGGGGCCGACGCCGGGGCCGGTCGGGGGAGCGCGCCCCGCGCCCGGCGGCCGCCCCGTCCCCGCCCGCCCACTCCCCAGCGAGGCCCGATGAACGGCCGCAACCTGCTCACCGACACCCCCGAGCTCTACGAACTGCGCTTCCCCGACCCGGGGTTCACCGCCGCCCGGTGGGCCGAGTCGGTGCTCCGCGCGTACGGCGCCGGGGCCGATCTGCTCGACCTCGGCTGTGGTACCGGCCGGGACGCCGCATGGCTGCACCGCACCGCCGGCCGCACCGTCACCGGCCTGGACAGCTCCGAGGCGATGATCGAGTACGCCCGCGCCCGCCACCCCGGGCCCGCGTACCACGTCGGCGACATGCGGACCTTCCGGCTACCCGGCCGCTTCGACGCCGCGCTCTGCCTGGACAGCGCGCTGCTCTACTGCCACACCAACGACGACCTCGACGCCCTGTGCGGCCGGCTCCGCCGCCACCTGCGCGCGGGCGGACTGCTGGTCGCCGAGATGCGCAACGGCGCCTTCTTCCTCGGCCGCACCGATCTCCTCGACACGCCGCGCACCGACACCGTCACCCGCGACGGCATCACCTTCACCTCCCGCACCACGCTGCGGATCGACCACGCGGCCCAACTGCTGTGCCGCACCAGGACCTGGACCAGCGACGACGGCGCCCCGGCCGTCACGCAGCACTCCGCCTGGCGGCTGCTCTTCCCGCAGGAGCTGCGCTACCTGCTCGCCGCCAACGGCTTCACCGTCCTCGCCCTCTACGACCGGCCCGGCCCGCGCACCGACCCGTGCTGGGCCGACGGCGCCCCGGCCGCCGACACCGCCGACGACGACCGGCTGCACCTGGTCGCCCGGCTCGACACCCCCGCAGGAAAGCGAAGTCGACCGGAGACCGGATGGTCCGTCCGGTCGCCCGACGCGCCCACCAGCCGCCGGGACGGCCGGTTCGAGCCCGGTTCACCCGTACTGGTGACGGAATGTCGGACCGGTGGCCTAAGGTCGCGGCCATGAACACCGTGACCGACCTGCCCGCCCCCGAGGCCCTCGCCGCCCTGGTCGACGTCCTGCTCGCCGAGGACACCACCGGTGCGGACCGCGCGGCCCTGGAGGAGACGGCCCGCCGCGCCTTCGCCGACGAACGGCCCGGCGCGCTGCCCGACCACTGGTGGCTGGCCGTCCCCGGGGAGACGTACGAGGCGGCGTTCGAGGTGCTCGGCCTGCACGACCGGATACCCGTCACCGTGCACTACGGGCTCACCTCCCAGTCGAGCGACGAGAAGTACACCCCGGAGGCGGTGCACCGGGTCTTCGTCACGCCCGAGTACGCCGGCTGGCGCCTGATCTACGCCGAGACCCCGCTGCGGGAGACCACCTGGTGGCCGCACGAGGTGATCGAGCGGCTCAGCGCGGCCTGCGGCAAGGCCCAGGTCTACTACCAGGACCCGTTCGCCGACTCGGTGATCTGGGCCACCGCCGAGCACGGCACCGTGGTGCGCGGCTACTGGCGCTACAGCGCCCCGGAGTGGACGGGCGACCCGCTGCCCTGGGAGGAGGTGCTCACGGCGGCCGACTTCGAGGAGGAGGACTACGAGGACGCCTACCCCGAGCCCAACGCCTCCGAGACCCAGAGCATCGGCGCGGCCGCCGTCCACCTCTCCCTCGACCCCGCCGCGATCACCCCCGGGACCCCGGCCCGAGGCCACGGCTGGCTCGCCCTGACGGCGCCCGGCGCGGGCCACGGCGGCTTCGGGGAGGCCCCGCAGCTCTGAGGCGTACCGTCGGCCATCCGCCGCCTCCCCCTGCGCGCCGTGCCTCGCCCGGGTCGGGTCGGCGGCCTAGGCTGAAGGCGCCCGGGGCGGCCGGTCGGCCGCGGGAGTCGGGAGGGGCCCGGCGGCCGGGTGTCGAGGAGGTGCGCGATGGGCAGCGGTGAGACCGCCAGGGTGCGCTGTGTGGCGGCCGTTCCATGCTGGGTGAGCCTGATGGCGCGCGATCTCGACGCGGCGAAGGCGTTCTACGGGCCGCTGCTGGGCTGGGAGTTCGAGCCCGGGCCGGACCACCTCGGCCCCTATGTGCACGCGGTGGCGGGCGGCGAGGCGGTGGCCGGTCTGGGCGTCGCGGGCGGCGGCTGGGCCATGCCGGTGGCGTGGACGGCCTACTTCGGCACCGAGAGCGCGGACGCCGCCGCCGACTCCGTCCGCGAGCGCGGCGCGACCCTCGCGGTGGGCCCGCTGGCCTTCGACGCCGGGCGGGTGGCGTTCGCCGCCGACCCGGCGGGCGCGGTGTTCGGCATCTGGGAGGGCCCGCTCGGCCGGGCCCGGAAGCTCGACCTGCTGGGCGCGCCGGTCTGGATCGAGCTGCGCACGCCGGACCCGTTCGCCGCGGCGCTCTTCTACGGCGCGGTGTTCCGCTGGGACGGTCGTGACCCCGAGCGCTTCGAGGTGCGGTGGGAGCACGATCGGGTGGTGCTGCGGGCGGAGGGGCACAGCGTCGCGGCCCTGGCCAGGGAGCAGTCGGGCGGCCCGGCGGGCATGCCGCCGCACTGGGAGGTGTCGTTCTCGGTGGCGGACACCGACGCGGCGCTCGCCCGGGCCGAGGAGCTGGGTGGTACGGCGATCGGCCCGGCCTTCGACTCGCCGTACGGGCGGGTCGCGCGCCTCCAGGACCGCGAGGGCGGCCGCTTCGCGGTGATCAGCCCGAAGGGCTGAGGCCGGGAGCGCCGTGGGGCGGGCCTGACGATTCGCGTCGCACGCCTGGCGGGAACCGCCGGACACGCCTTACGGCCCGGCTTCGGCGACCGCCTCCCGCTCGGCCCGCAGCCGGTCGCCGAGCGCGGCGCGGGCGCCGGCCGGCAGGGCCTTCCGTGCGGCGGGGAAGAGCTGCTCCTCCTCCGTGGCCAGATGCCGCCGGACGAGGTCGGCCAGGCCCTCGTAGAGCGTCCCGAAGGCGGGGGCGCCGGGGCCGACACCCTGAAGGTCGGAGAGGTACTGGCCGATCGCCAGGTGCTCGTGGATGCTCGTGAACACCAGGGCCCCGCCGTCCGGCACGTCGTGCTGGACGACCGGGAAGAGGTGTTCCTCCTCGGCGGCGCAGTGGCTGAACAGCAGGTCGGTGAGGCGCCCGAGCAGCTCCGCGCGGTCGGGCCCGCCCTGTGGTGCCTCGTCGATCCGGGCGAGCAGCTCCGTCACCGCCCGATGGTCGGCGGTGAACTCGCCGAGGATGTCCGGCCTGCGGCTCATGGTGCGCCCGCCTCTCGTCCGGTGCTGCCCCCCGACAACTCCAGTATCCGGCGTCGCATGCACATACCGGCCGGTTGGGAGGGATCACTGCAGGTCAGAGGCGCTTTGCCTGGTCCCGTGCTCCCCGGATCCGGGCTCCTCGGGGCCCACCCTCCCCGTGCCCCGTCTCCCTGGGCCCTACGTCCCCGTGCGTGCCCTGCCTCCCTGGGCCCCACATCCCCGTGCCCTGCCTCCCCCGGAGCCGGATTCGTCAGAGCCGGTCGCGGCGCCCGGTGAGGGCGAGCAGCCGGGTCTGCGGGCTCGCGTCGTCCGGTACCGGCAGGGGCGGGTCGAACAGCCCGCTGCCGGAGAGGTCCCCGTAGCCGGAGACCTCGCCGAGCGCGAACTCGACCAGTCCGGCCGGCAACCGGGTGCGGCGGCGGATCCCCTCGGCGAGGTCCCAGGTGTGCACGACGGCGTCGGTGGTGAGCTGGTCCAGGTAGTACTGGCCGGTGACGTCGCCGAAGGAGAGGTGGACGGTCAGCTCGGTGGCGCCGGGCACCTCGAACGCCGCACGGGCGGCGTCGGCGGCGGCCGTCCAGGCGGAGGCCGGGTCGGAGCCGAGCACGTCGCCGTCGAAGCGGCTCCCGACCTCGGAGATCGTCGAGCCCATGAGCAGCTCGGGCACCCAGAGCTGCTCGCCGGTGAGGTGGTTGACCAGGTCGCGGACAGACCAGTCGGCGCACGGCGTCGGCGCGTCCCACTGGGCGGGCGTGACCAGCCGGACGCGGTCGCCGAACGCGGCCAGCGCCTCGGCGTAGGGCGTGCCGGGCTGTGCGGTCCGCCGGTGTTCCCTGCGATGAGCCATGCCTCCACCCTGCCCCCGCCTCCATCCCGCCGCGACTCGCCGCCGCGCGTGCGGCGCCGCCCGCGGGCATGTTTGTTCAAATTCGAACTTCCGGGTACGGTCGAGAAGCGGCCGGTTCGAATTTGAACGACATTGCCACCTCCCGGCCGCCGTACCACCCCCTCGATCCGACCGACCCCGATTGATGGAGACGCGCATGCCGAGCACCAGCCCGAGCACGACCGCCCCCACCACCACCGTCCTCCCAGGCCGGGCGGCCCCCGCCCCCGCGACGACCTCCCCGCACGCCTATGACGCCGGCCTGCTCCTGCTGCGCCTCGCCCTCGGCCTGACCATGGCCGCGCACGGCAGTCAGAAGCTCTTCGGCTGGTTCGGCGGCGGCGGAATCGACGGCACCGGTCAGTTCTTCACCATGAGCGGCTACCCGGCCGGCGACACGATGGCCGTGGTCGCGGGCCTGACCGAGACCTTCGGTGGCCTGGCCCTGGCCGCCGGCCTGCTGACCCCGCTGGCCGCCGCCGCGATCCTCGGCACCATGGTCAACGCACTCGCCGTCACCTGGGGCGGCGGCTTCTTCGCCCCCAAGGGCAGCGAGTACGAGCTGCTGCTCACCGCCGGTGCCGCCGCGCTCGCCCTGACCGGGCCCGGCCGCTACGCCGTCGACCGCTTCCTGCCGGTGCTGCGCGCCCACCGCCTGGCGTACGGCGTTGCCGCCGTCGCGGTCGGCCTGGTGACCGCCGGCGTCATCCTGATGCTGCGTAAGTGACCTTCGGGCCCCCCGGGTTCGCGGCGGAAGCCGTCCGCACCCGGCGGGGCCAAGGCGTTCGAGAGGGGCCGCCGGTCGTCCGACCGGCGGCCCCTTCGTGTGTGCGCGTGCCGCATCCGGCTGTCCGTGGTCCGGCGGGGAAGGTCGGCGTCAGAAGGTCGGTGTCCGGGGGCTTCCCACCGTCATGTGATGTGTGCCATGGTACATGTCACACTCCCCACCGTGTGCTGGTCGGAGCCGCTGTGCGGCGCCGTCGCAACGGTCCTCACCCTCGTACGGTCGCGCCCCCCAACGCGGCCGCAGAAGGCCCGGAGGCCCCCCACGTGAGAACCGCACGCCCTCTGTCGCAACTACCCCACGTTGCGCGACTGTTGACGATCACCCTGGCGCTCCTCCTGGCGGTCGGCCTGTTCACCCCGCGCAGTCAGGCGGCCCCCGTCCCGACCTCTCCGCAGTCCGGCGGCGCGGCGCCCGCCGCCCCCACGGACCCGGGCCCGCAGCCCGGTGTCGGCGCCACCCCGGATGACCACGGCAGGAACCAGCCGGTTCCGGCCCGCGACCGGGCCCCGCTCTCGGCCACCGCACCCACCGACGACCCGGCGTCCGCAAGCGCGGCGAAGTCCGCCAAGTCCGCGGCGCAGCAGGCCCCCGGCGCCACCGGCAGCGCAACCGCCGCGGCCTGCAACATCGGTGACTTCACCAGCCGTACCGGCAGCGCTCTCGTCCAGCTGATCAAGTCGGTCGACCTCGGCTGCGTCAACCAGCTCTTCAGCCTCACCGGAACCGACGCCAACAAGGCGTTCCGCGAGGCGCAGATGGTCACGGTGGCCGACGCCCTGCGCGACGCCGCCGCGAGCTACCCGGGCAACAACACCACCTCCGTCGGCCAGTTGGTGCTCTACCTGCGCGCCGGCTACTTCGTGCAGTGGTACCACCCCGCCGACGTGGGCACCTACGGCACCGCCCTGCAGACCTCGATACGCGGCGCGTTGGACACGTTCTTCGCCAACTCGCACTCCCGCGACGTCTCTTCGGACAACGCGGGCACCCTCGGCGAGGCCGTCACCCTGATCGACAGTGCACAGGAGAACGCCCGCTACCTCTACGTGGTCAAGCGGATGCTGGCCGACTACAACAGTGCCACCCACAACCCGGTCGGCATGGGGAACGCGCTCAACGGCGTCTTCACCGTGCTCTGGCGCGGCCACCAGAACCCCGCCTTCGTGTCCGCCGTACAGGCCGACCCGAGTGTGCTGGACTCGCTGTACAGCTTCGCCACCGCCAACAACGCCCAACTCGGCGGCGACTACACCTTCCTGGTCTACAACGCCGCCCGCGAGCTGGGCCGCTTCGTCCAGTACGCCCCGCTGCAGGCCAAGGACCGGCCGCTGATGAAGGGCCTGGCCGACCAGTCCTCGGTCGCCGGCCGGACCGCCTACCAGTGGTCCGCCGTCGCCGAGATGGCCGACTCGTACGACGCCGGCAACTGCTCGTACTACGGCACCTGTGACGCCGCCAACCGGCTCAAGGCGGCCAACCTGACGGTCAACTACACCTGCAGCCCGAGCATCCGGATCCTCGCCCAGGCCCTGGACACGACCCAGCTGAACACCGCCTGCACCAGCCTGACCGGTCAGGACGCCTTCTTCCACGGGGTCGTCAAGGACAACGGCCCGGTCGCCAACGACAAGAACACCACGATCGAGGTCGTGGTCTTCCACACCCGGTTCGACTACGGCGTGTTCGCCGCGATGATCTACGGCATCAACACCAACAACGGCGGCATGTACCTGGAGGGAAACCCGGCCACCGTCGGCAACCAGCCGCGCTTCCTCGCCTACGAGGCCGAGTGGGTGCGCCCGGACTTCCAGGTCTGGAACCTCAACCACGAGTACACCCACTACCTCGACGGCCGGTTCGACATGTTCGGCGACTTCAACGCAGGCATGGTGACGCCGACCGTCTGGTGGGTCGAGGGCTTCGCCGAGTACGTCTCCTACTCCTACCGCAAGGTGTCGTACGACGCGGCGATCGCCGCCGCCGGCCTCCACACCTACAGCCTGAGCACCCTCTTCGACACCACCTACGACAACAGCGACACCGAGCGGGTCTACCGCTGGGGCTACCTGGCCGTCCGCTACATGCTGGAGCAGCACCGCGCGGACATGGACGCCGTCCTCGCCAAGTACCGCGCCGGCGACTGGAACGGTGCCCGTACGTATCTGACCTCGACCATCGGCACCCGCTACAACGCCGACTTCGACACCTGGCTGACCGCCTGCGCCGGCGGCGCCTGCGGCACCACCACCAACCCGCCCGGCAACCAGGCGCCCAAGGCCGCCTTCACCACCGCCGTCGGCGAGCTGGCCGTGACCTTCGTCGACCGTTCGACCGACCCGGACGGCACCATCGCCTCCCGCGCCTGGGACTTCGGTGACGGCACCACCTCCACCGCCGCCAACCCGACCAAGTGGTACACCGCGCCCGGCACCTACACCGTCCGGCTCACCGTGACCGACGACAAGGGCGCCACGGCGAGCACCAGCCAGAGTGTCACCGTCGCCCGCCTGCCGGAGTGCTCGGGCGCCGACACCCGCCAGCTGGACAAGAACTGCCGGCGCAGCAACGTGGCGTCGACCACCGGCAACTACGCCCACTTCTACCTGTTCGTCCCGGCCGGGACGAAGCAGCTGAAGGTCAGCAGCACCGGCGGCACCGGCAACGCCGACCTCTACTACAACGCCGGCGGCTGGGCGTACACCAACGCGTACACCGCCAAGTCCACCAACCAGAGCAACAACACCGAGACCCTGACGGTCACCGATCCGCCCGCCGGCTACCTGTACTTCAGCCTCTACGCGGAGCAGGGCTTCAACGGGGTGAACATCAAGGCCGAGTACTAGACGCGCCGGTGACACACCTGTGAGCGGGCACCCCGGCGGAGCGCACCCAGCGCCCTGCCGGGGTGCCCGGCTGTCCCCCGTCGTCCGGTGGGACCGCGGGGCCAGGGGGCGGCCGGCACGTCCCGCCGCGCGCTGACGCGACGCGAACCGTCGGACAAGTCCTAAGCGCCGATCCGGACCAGCGCCAGCGTGATGTTGTCCGGCCCGCCCGCCTCGATCGCGGCCTTCCAGAGCTCGAACGCGGCCCGCCCGTCGGCCCGTTCGACGTCCTCGTGGGTGCGCGCCAGCAGTCCGGCCAGTTCCTCCTCGGGCACCGGGTCGGTCAGCCCGTCACTGCACACCAGGTACCGGTCCCCGACCGACAGCGGGGCGCTGCGCACGTGCGGCTCGACGAACGTCAGGCCCAGCGAGCCGCCGAGCGTCTGGGTGACCAGGGAGGTGGTGCGCCGTCCGGGAGCCGGCGGCGGGCTGTCGTCCACGCTGACCCGGTGCAACCCGTCGCCGTCGATCCGGTAGACCCGGCTGTCGCCGACGTTGAAGACCACCGCCTGCTCGGGCAGCAGCACCACGCCGGCCACCGTCGTGCCCATCGCGGCCAGCTCGGGGTCACCGGCCGCCACCGCGAACACGGCCCGGTTGCACGACTGGAGCGCCTCCCGGACGGCCTCCTCGCCGTCCAGCGCGGGCCCGGCCGTCGCCAGCTCCCGCGCCACCAGCGAGCTGGCCACCTCGCCGCCCGGGTGCCCGCCGAGGCCGTCCGCCACCGCGACCACGCAGGGCAGGCCGAGCGGGAAGAGCAGCGTCTGCGGGTTGGTGGTCACGGTCGCGCAGAGTGTCCACGGCCCGATCGTCAGGCTGTCCTCGTTGTGCTCCCGCACCAGGCCCTCGTGGCTCAGCGCGCTCACCGAGATGTAGGCCGCCATCGGTTCGCCGTCCTTCGCAGTTCCGGGCCGGCCGTCCTTGCCCTCCCATTGTCGCGCGGCCCCGGCCCGCCGCCCCGGGGCGCCGCCCCGACCGGTCCACGAGGCCACGTGCCGACAGGCCGTCGGCGCGGGTCGGTGCTCGGGGAATACCGCCGGAGCGGCCGGTGCTAAGATGGTTGAAACTTTGACGATCGGATCCTGAAGCCGGGATTCACCTGGAGTGTGGTGAGCAGCATGCAGTTCGGAATCTTCACCGTCGGCGACGTCACCCCCGACCCCACGACCGGCCGCACCCCGACCGAGCACGAGCGGATCAAGGCGATGGTGGCCATCGCGCGCAAGGCCGAGGAGGTCGGCCTGGACGTCTTCGCGACCGGCGAGCACCACAACCCGCCGTTCGTCCCGTCCTCGCCGACGACCATGCTCGGCTACATAGCCGCGCAGACCGACCGCATCATCCTCTCCACCTCGACCACGCTGATCACCACCAACGACCCGGTGAAGATCGCCGAGGACTTCGCGATGCTCCAGCACCTCGCCGAGGGCCGGGTGGACGTCATGATGGGCCGCGGCAACACGGGCCCGGTGTACCCGTGGTTCGGCAAGGACATCCGCCAGGGCATCCCGCTCGCCGTCGAGAACTACGCGCTGCTGCACCAGCTGTGGCGCGAGGACGTGGTGGACTGGTCCGGCCGCTTCCGCACCCCGCTGCAGTCCTTCACCTCCACCCCGCGCCCGCTGGACGGCGTCCCGCCGTTCGTCTGGCACGGCTCGATCCGCAGCCCGGAGATCGCCGAGCAGGCCGCCTACTACGGCGACGGCTTCTTCGCGAACAACATCTTCTGGCCCAAGGAGCACTTCCAGAAGCTGATCGAGCTCTACCGCGAGCGCTACGCCCACTACGGCCACGGCACGCCCGAGCAGGCGTACGTCGGCCTCGGCGGGCAGGTGTTCATGCGGAAGAACTCGCAGGACGCCGTGCGCGAGTTCCGTCCGTACTTCGACAACGCGCCGGTGTACGGGCACGGGCCCTCGCTGGAGGAGTTCACCGAGCAGACCCCGCTCACCGTGGGCAGCCCGCAGGAGGTCGTCGAGAAGACGCTGACCTTCCGCGAGTCCTTCGGCGACTATCAGCGCCAGCTGTTCCTGATGGACCACGCCGGCCTGCCGCTGAAGACCGTGCTGGAACAGCTGGACCTGCTCGGCGAGGAGGTCCTGCCGGTGCTGCGCGCCGAGTTCGCCAAGGGCCGGCCGGCCGACGTCCCGGACGGGCCGACGCACGCCGCGCGGGTCGCGGCCGAACTCGCCGCCCAGCGTGAGGAAGAGACGACGGAGGTGGCCAAGTGAGCACGTTCCGGCTGGCGGTGGTCAGTGCCGGGCTGAGCAAGCCGTCCTCGACGCGTCTGCTGGCCGACCGGCTCGCCGAGTCGGCTGTCCGTCAACTCGGCCTGGCGGGCGGCTCGGTGGAGGTCACGGTGATCGAGCTCCGTGACCTCGCCACCGACATCGCGCACAACTTCGTGACCGGGTTCCCGGGTGCCGCGCTGCGCGAGGCGATCGGGACGGTGACCCACGCGGACGGTCTGATCGCCGTCACACCGATCTTCACCGCCTCGTACAGCGGCCTGTTCAAGTCCTTCTTCGACGTGATCGACCACGACGCCCTGGCGGGCAAGCCGGTGCTGATCGCCGCCACCGGCGGCACCCCTCGGCACTCGCTCGCCCTGGAGCACGCCGTCCGGCCGCTCTTCGCCTACCTGCGGTCGGTCGTCGTCCCCACCGCCGTGTACGCGGCCACCGACGACTGGGGCGCGACGGGGGACGGGCACACCGACGGCCTCCCGGGCCGGATCGACCGCGCGGCGGGCGAGCTGGCCGCCCTGCTGGCCGGCCGCGGTCCGGCGGCCGCGGAGCAGCCGGAGGCCGTGGTGCCGTTCGCCCAGCAGCTGGCGGCTCTGCGGGTCTGACGGCCGCGGGCGCGGAACGGAAGGGGCGGGCCCGTGGGCCCGCCCCTTCGGCGTGCCTGCGCCCGGCCTCCCGCCGCTCCCGCCGCCGCTCCTCCGGCCTCTTCTCCAGCCTTCTCGGCTGCCTCGGAGGGCCGGCGGGTGAGGCCGGGAGCAGGCCCCGGCAGTGGTCGCCGGCCCCGGCGGACGCCCGCCCGCCGGGGCCGTCCGGGCGTGTGTCGCCCTAGCCCCGATGTCCGCTCTGGGGTGTAATCGTACGCATGATCAGATTTGCCCAGGTCCGTTCCGCCCCGCCCGCCCCGGAGCCCTGAGGTGGAGCCCGCCGTGCCGCCCGAGCCCGCCGTGCCGCCCGAGCCCGCCGTGCCGCCCGAGCCCGCACCCGTGCCGCAGGCCGTTCTCACCCCGCTCACCAGCGCCGCGATCTTCCTCGTCCTCACCGTCGACCCCGGCGGAGAGCAGGCCGTCCGCGAGCTGCTGCCCGACCTGGCCGGCCTGCGGCGCGCGGTCGGCTTCCGGGCCCCGGAGGGCGGCCTGACCTGTGTCACCGGCATCGGTTCCGACGCCTGGGACCGTCTCTTCGCCGGTCCCCGCCCCGCCGACCTCCACCCCTTCCGCGCGGTGGCCGGCGCCCGCCACCGAGCCCCGGCCACCCCCGGCGACCTGCTGCTCCACCTGCGGGCGGCCCGGATGGACCTCTGCTTCGAACTGGCAGGCGAGATCACCCGGCGTCTCGCCGGCGCCGCCACCGTGGTCGACGCCGTCCACGGCTTCCGCTACTTCGACGACCGCGACCTGCTCGGCTTCGTGGACGGCACCGAGAACCCCGAGGGCCGGGCGGCGGCCGCCGCGGTCACCGTCGGTGCGGAGGACGGGGAGTTCGCCGGCGGCAGCTACGTCATCGTGCAGAAGTACCTGCACGATCTCGCCGCCTGGAACGCCCTGCCGGTCGAGGAGCAGGAACGGGCGGTCGGCCGCACCAAACTCGGCGACATCGAGCTGGCCGACGCGGTCAAGCCCCCCGACTCGCACGTCGCCCTGACCGGCGTCACCGGCCCGGACGGGGAGGAACGGCAGATCATGCGCTTCAACATGCCGTTCGGCTCCTTCGAGGGGGCGGGGGAGGCCGGGACGTACTTCATCGGCTACGCGCGCACCCCCGAGGTGACCGAGGAGATGCTGCGCAGCATGTTCGTCGGCCGCCCGCCGGGCACCCACGACCGGCTGCTCGACTTCTCCACCGCGGTCACCGGGTCGCTCTACTTCGTCCCCGGCGCCGACTTCCTGGACGACCCGCCCCCCGCGCCGCGCTCCTCCGCTGCCGGGGTCACCGCCGGGGCCGCCGCCCCCGCCGGCGCCGCCGTCACCGTCTCCGTGCCCGATGGCTCGCTCGCCATCGGCAGTCTGAAGAGGACCCCCGCCCGATGACCAACCTGCACCGCGACCTGGCCCCCGTCTCCGCCGACGCCTGGGCGGAGATCGAGGAGGAGGCCCGGCAGACCTTCAAGCTCCACATCGCCGGCCGCCGCGTGGTCGACCTGCACGGCCCCGACGGCGCCACCCTCGCCGCGGTCGGCACCGGCCACCTCTCCGGCATCGACCCGCCCGCCGAGGGCGTCCTCGCGCACACCCGCGAGGCCCAGCCGCTGGTCGAGCTCCGCGTCCCCTTCACCGTCGGCCGCGCAGCCGTGGACGACGTCGAACGCGGGTCCCGCGACTCCGACTGGCAGCCCGTCAAGGACGCCGCCCGCACCCTCGCGCTCGCCGAGGACCGCGCGATCTTCGAGGGCTACCGGGCCGCCGCCATCGAGGGCATCCGGGCCGGCGCCACCAACCCGCCGATCCCGCTCCCCGCCGACGTCCGCGACTACCCCACCACCGTGAGCCAGGCCCTCACCGCCCTGCGCCTGGCCGGTGTCGGCGGCCCCTACTCGCTCCTCCTCGGCGCCGACCCCTTCACCGCCGTCAGCGAGACCAGCGACCACGGCTACCCCGTCGCCGCCCACATCGCCCGCCTCCTCGACGGCGAGATCATCTGGGCCCCGGCCATCCAGGGCGCCTACCTGCTCTCCGCCCGCGGCGGCGACTTCGAACTCTTCCTCGGCCAGGACGTCTCGGTCGGCTACCTCTCCCACGACGCCGACTCCGTCTCCCTCTACCTCCAGGAGTCGATGACCTTCCGCCTCTACACCGGCGAGGCCGCCGTCGTCCTGGGCGGCCCGGGGCTGTGAGCGGCAAAAGGGTACTGAGTTCCTTTACGCGGGGTACTGAGTGCCGTATTGTCTCGGTTGAGCCTCTGACGCCAGTCGAAGAGAGCCGACACGGCTTGCCGGTCAAGGTCGCGCTTGCTGCGCGCAGGCCGCACCCTGGCCGGACTTGGCACTCAGTACCCTTGGCATGACCTGAGGCCATGGATCCAGTGCACCCGTAATCAGGAGAACCGCTCATGAGCTTGAGGATCGTTGTCTGTGTGAAGTACGTGCCGGACGCGACGGGTGACCGTCGTTTCGCGGACGACCACACCACCGACCGGGAGGGCGTG